>NZ_JBZCPQ010000026.1:0-1058 GCF_058267535.1 Pradoshia sp. Z5_111 | reverse complement strand
TGATCTGACCCAAGAAAGTTAGACACAAAAAATTAAGCAGCTTCTAAGATCTGAGTCCGGTATTCAACTGGACTTAGATCTTTTAATTTTACCTTCATTCGTTTGTGATTGTAATAATAGATATATTCATTTAATTCTCGTTCAAAATGTTCCATAGTCTCAAATGCTTGTAAATAAAGTAGTTCTGACTTTAATAAGCCAAAGAAATTCTCTATGACTGCGTTGTCTAAACAATTCCCCTTACGGGACATACTTTGTCGAATACCATATTCTTTTAATCTATCTTGATATTTATCCATCTGATAATGCCAACCTTGATCAGAATGGAGAATGAGCTCATTACTTGGTTGTAATCTTTTAACTGCCTCTTCTAACATCTCTCCAACCAGTGAATAAACAGGACGATCCATTACTTTATAAGCAATAATTTCTCCATTACATAAATCTAAAATAGGTGATAAATAACGCTTTTCACCTAATAAGTGAAACTCTGTTACATCTGTTACCCATTTCTCATTCATGTTGTCTGCGTGGAAATTGCGATTTAGTAGGTTAGGGGCTATTTTGCCAACTGTTCCACGATAGGATCGGAACTTTTTCATACGTACTTGGCACTTTAAGCCCATCTCATTCATTAAACGATTAATTGTTTTCTTATCAAGAAAGTGGTTCAATTTTTGTAATTCCTTTGTGATACGCCGATAACCGTAACGGCCCTTATGTTCATGGTAAATCGTTTCTATTGCTTGTTTTACTTCTAGATATTTATCTTCTCGATTTAGTCGTTTTTCCCAATAATAATACGTACTTCGTGGAATATCAGCGACTTTAACTAATTCCACGATATCAAACTCTTTCTTTAGTTCAAAAATTACTTGCGCTTTGATTTTGTTAGTAATTTTTCCTGATCTTGAACTAAAGCGTTCAACTTTTTTAAATAAGCATTCTCCATACGTAAACGCTCATTTTCTGCTTGTAGAGCTTCTAGTGAGCCTTCTACCGGAGGTAGTTGTTGCAAATTCTTAGACTTAATTTCTTTTTTCATAGATTTACGCCCC
>NZ_JBZCPQ010000024.1:0-2998 GCF_058267535.1 Pradoshia sp. Z5_111 | reverse complement strand
ACACGGAAGTTAAGCTCTTCAGCGCCGATGGTAGTTGGGACGCGAGTCCCTGTGAGAGTAGGACGTTGCCGGGCAATCAGAAACCAGTTCAGTTTATGAGCTGGTTTTTTTGTGCAGTTTTTTAGAGGGCCAAGAGAGATCATGGATAATTAATGCTGCTATATGATTGTGGAGTGTCAAAGGTACATTTTAGAAGTGTAGAAGCTATAGGAAAGCTATGCTATTCAACGCCTATGGGACATCTATGCCCGACCTATACCTGGGTAAAGGTACCTGGATAGGTAGATGAAGTATGGAGGAAAGCAGCTATGCCCCACCTATGCTCCACCTATGGGGCACCTATACTCGACCTATACCTGGGTAAAGGTGCTTCATAGGTAGGTGAAGTATGGAGGAAAGCCGTAAGAAAACATGTATAACACACCTATTAGTGAACATACGAGATAATAATAAAATTGGAAAACATATATTAAGGACTCAACCTGGGATTTCAGCTGGGAGACTCCTTAACCTTTTTAATCAATATCTATAGGGAAGAAGAAGGTCAGGAAAATGTAAGAGAATTGGTTCTTCACTTCTTTTTTATATGTGGCTTTTAAGGTACAAGCTCAAGGATATGTACTTACTGAATGCATACAAGTTAACTAATCGATTGATTAAAAGAAATCCTTGCTTACAATCTCTCCGTTATACTCGCTCTATTGCTCGAATACAATATAATTGATTCATCTTTACATAGAGAAAGGTTAGACTATTTTGCATAGATAGGTCCTCCTGTTCAATTTTTTAACTAGAGCTTAATACAGAATTCTCACTTGAATGAAGCAAAAGAGTGGCTTACAATAATAAAAAGGATATATTTGGAAGGTGAGGCATATTGAAAGTGGCAAAGAGGAGTTTTAAACTTGTAGCTAATCAATGGTCATTTGGAATAACGCTAATAGCACTTTGCCTATTTGCTTTCTTCGGATTTTTTATATCAGACTTTAGAAATGAAACATGGATGTATTACCTTATTCCTTTTTCGCTTGTATCACTGAGTTTAGCTGTAGTTGGGCTGCCGTTAGAAAGGAAAAATGATAAGAAAGTGATCATTAGATCTGTCTTTTCGATAGTCATGTCTCTTTTATTAATTTTATTATTATGTTTTATCTACATAGCTCCAATATTCTTCCCTTTCGGAATACCATCGTTATTTTAGCGACCCCATCAATGTATAGGTTCGCTTTTTTATTGATTCAATACAAAAACTAAGTGATCAGCTAAAAGCAGCTAACCGGGCATAAATAGTGGATGCAGGAAGTCGCTTATACAGTTTTGAATTTAGTATGTTACATAAAGAAAAGGGATGTTTTCGTTAAGGTTGCTTTTTAGATAGTAGGTTAATTATCTATACTATGATAAAACAAAAGGTGTCAATCAGAGCTCTCATGGCTTTAAATATAGGATATCATCTGTAAACAAGGAGGGATGAAATGAAAAAACCACTGTATTATCTAATCTTCTTGTTGCTCTCTGGGTGCGCACAAAGCGATGAACAACTCCCATTAACGGAAAATGCGAGAATTTGCAAAGGATTCCTAGAGGATAAAGGATATGATGTGCTGTCCTATGAAGGAGAGAGGACTAGGACGTATACGATAAGTGACTTAACGAAACTTCCCGCTAAAGAGGACTGGGCTGTCCAATCCATCGAACCCGAGCCCTATTTGAATAAAGAGATTCATTTAGTCCGTTTTTTCGTTAAAGGTCATCCACTAGATAATGAGTTCAAGGAAGGGAAAACAAGTGTAACGGTTATGATGTGGAACCGAGAAGTGATTGGAGGAACCTCGTTCCCCTATTCCAAACACAATGATTTGCTTGGAGGATCCTACTCGCTGTACGGGAAAACCAGTGAAGAAATGCGAAGTAAATAGGCATATGACATAAGGTTTAATACTGGTTTTTCAAAAACGAAGTATAACTTTACCAGTCATGAGCTAATTAATCAGGTGATCTAAAAAGAAAGACCGGAGCTGAATATGTAGAATGTTGGGGTGATTAAAAAAGAAGATGTTCTATACTTTTATAAGTTTGTCGGCAGGATTGGTGGGTTTTAGTGAAGGTACAAAAGCTTTCTGGAAAGATTGCATCATTATAAAGAAGCGAATCAATTGATCCATCAGAAATAAAAGATTGTCTAATTCTATAGAAGAAAAAGAAAGTATCAGCAAGTAACGATTATATTGTCATACTGAAAGAAGGTATAACATCTATAATAAAGTAACAAATATCCGAGATAGATGCTTACCAGGTTGTTTAAGGAAATTCACTACTATATTTATGATTCTGTGTTTGCCATCTTTTTATACTTACACATATATAAATAAGACAAGCTAACTGTATGATTAAAGGAGTAGTGTAAAAACGGTCTTTTTTCTCCATTATAGAAATATCAATTTTGCTTTAATTAGCTTTGTTTCTTCTTGATATGGTAAATCCTACATTGAGTAAATATCTCATGCATGCTAACCGTCTCCTGTAGAAGTAGTTTTAAACCAGCTGAGAGTTTCAATGTGAACAGAAATACAGATAGAATCGCTAAATATAGAGGAGATCCGAAGAGATAGATAGAAAAATACATATAAATTCCAGTTTTATATTACTTGAAATAGTGGTATTATAAATAAGCCGCTATGAGATAGAAGGCGGATAAATTCTTGAATGCAAACTTATAAAAAATAATTTATAAAAAAGGGTTGCATTCATAAAAAATATAAGTTATTATATAAAAGTTGCTTCTGCAACACGAAACATTTTGAGAGATTGTTAGTGAATAATATCAAAAAGAAAATGCTTGACAAAAGCTAACTGAATTGATATGATGTAAGAGTCGCTAACACGACAGATTGTTCTTTGAAAACTAAACAAAACGAAATGCCAAGCAAGTCTAAAAAACAAGAGATTTTTAAAATCTCGTCAATTTGCTTTAAAATTTAGCTAGATCAAACATCTT
>NZ_JBZCPQ010000023.1:0-3021 GCF_058267535.1 Pradoshia sp. Z5_111 | reverse complement strand
TCATTTGGTTAAGTCCTCGAACGATTAGTATCCGTCAGCTCCATGTGTCACCACACTTCCACCTCGGACCTATCAACCTGATCATCTTTCAGGGTTCTTACTAGCTTGCGCTATGGGAAATCTCATCTCGAGGGGGGCTTCATGCTTAGATGCTTTCAGCACTTATCCCGTCCGCACGTAGCTACCCAGCTATGCTCTTGGCAGAACAACTGGTACACCAGCGGTGCGTCCATCCCGGTCCTCTCGTACTAAGGACAGCTCCTCTCAAATTTCCTGCGCCCACGACGGATAGGGACCGAACTGTCTCACGACGTTCTGAACCCAGCTCGCGTACCGCTTTAATGGGCGAACAGCCCAACCCTTGGGACCGACTACAGCCCCAGGATGCGATGAGCCGACATCGAGGTGCCAAACCTCCCCGTCGATGTGGACTCTTGGGGGAGATAAGCCTGTTATCCCCGGGGTAGCTTTTATCCGTTGAGCGATGGCCCTTCCATGCGGAACCACCGGATCACTAAGCCCGACTTTCGTCCCTGCTCGACTTGTAGGTCTCGCAGTCAAGCTCCCTTGTGCCTTTACACTCTGCGAATGATTTCCAACCATTCTGAGGGAACCTTTGGGCGCCTCCGTTACTCTTTAGGAGGCGACCGCCCCAGTCAAACTGCCCACCTGACACTGTCTCCCACCCCGATCAGGGGTGCGGGTTAGAATGTCAATACAGCCAGGGTAGTATCCCACCGATGCCTCCACCGAAGCTGGCGCTCCGGCTTCAAAGGCTCCTACCTATCCTGTACAAGCTGTACCAAAATTCAATATCAGGCTGCAGTAAAGCTCCACGGGGTCTTTCCGTCCTGTCGCGGGTAACCTGCATCTTCACAGGTACTATAATTTCACCGAGTCTCTCGTTGAGACAGTGCCCAGATCGTTACGCCTTTCGTGCGGGTCGGAACTTACCCGACAAGGAATTTCGCTACCTTAGGACCGTTATAGTTACGGCCGCCGTTTACTGGGGCTTCAATTCGCACCTTCGCTTGCGCTAAGCGCTCCTCTTAACCTTCCAGCACCGGGCAGGCGTCAGCCCCTATACTTCGCCTTGCGGCTTCGCAGAGACCTGTGTTTTTGCTAAACAGTCGCCTGGGCCTTTTCACTGCGGCTCTTCGAGGCTATAAACCTCTAATGAGCACCCCTTCTCCCGAAGTTACGGGGTCATTTTGCCGAGTTCCTTAACGAGAGTTCTCTCGATCACCTTAGGATTCTCTCCTCGCCTACCTGTGTCGGTTTGCGGTACGGGCACCTTCTTCCTCGCTAGAGGCTTTTCTTGGCAGTGTGGAATCAGGAACTTCGGTACTCTAGTTCCCTCGCCATCACAGCTCAGCCTTATGTGATGAGCGGATTTGCCTGCTCATCGGCCTAACTGCTTGGACGCGCATATCCAACAGCGCGCTTACCCTATCCTACTGCGTCCCCCCATCACTCAAATGGAAGAGAGGTGGTACAGGAATATCAACCTGTTGTCCATCGCCTACGCCTTTCGGCCTCGGCTTAGGTCCCGACTAACCCTGAGCGGACGAGCCTTCCTCAGGAAACCTTAGGCATTCGGTGGAAGGGATTCTCACCCTTCTTTCGCTACTCATACCGGCATTCTCACTTCTAAGCGCTCCACATGTCCTTCCGGTCATGCTTCACAGCCCTTAGAACGCTCTCCTACCACGCATACCATACGGTATGCATCCACAGCTTCGGTGATACGTTTAGCCCCGGTACATTTTCGGCGCAGAGTCACTCGACCAGTGAGCTATTACGCACTCTTTAAATGGTGGCTGCTTCTAAGCCAACATCCTGGTTGTCTGGGCAACTCCACATCCTTTTCCACTTAACGTATACTTTGGGACCTTAGCTGGTGGTCTGGGCTGTTTCCCTTTTGACTACGGATCTTATCACTCGCAGTCTGACTCCCGAGTATAAGTCTTTGGCATTCGGAGTTTGTCTGAATTCGGTAACCCGATGAGGGCCCCTAGTCCAAACAGTGCTCTACCTCCAAGACTCTAAACTCGAGGCTAGCCCTAAAGCTATTTCGGAGAGAACCAGCTATCTCCAGGTTCGATTGGAATTTCTCCGCTACCCACACCTCATCCCCGCACTTTTCAACGTGCGTGGGTTCGGACCTCCATCCAGTGTTACCTGGACTTCATCCTGGACATGGGTAGATCACCTGGTTTCGGGTCTACGACCACATACTGCAAACGCCCTATTCAGACTCGCTTTCGCTGCGGCTCCGTCTCATCAACTTAACCTTGCATGGGATCGTAACTCGCCGGTTCATTCTACAAAAGGCACGCCATCACCCATAAAAGGGCTCTGACTACTTGTAGGCACACGGTTTCAGGATCTCTTTCACTCCCCTTCCGGGGTGCTTTTCACCTTTCCCTCACGGTACTGGTTCACTATCGGTCACTAGGGAGTATTTAGCCTTGGGAGATGGTCCTCCCGGATTCCGACGGGATTCCTCGTGTCCCGCCGTACTCAGGATCCACTCGGGAGGGAACGAAGTTTCGACTACAGGGTTGTTACCTTCTCTGACGGACCTTTCCAGGTCGCTTCATCTACCCCGTTCCTTTGTAACTCCACAATGAGTGTCCTACAACCCCAGATGGCAAGCCATCTGGTTTGGGCTGATTCCGTTTCGCTCGCCGCTACTCAGGAAATCGCATTTGCTTTCTCTTCCTCCGGGTACTTAGATGTTTCAGTTCCCCGGGTGTGCCTTCATACACCTATGAATTCAGTGTAAGATACTGCCCCATTACGGGCAGTGGGTTTCCCCATTCGGAAATCTCCGGATCAAAGCTTACTTACAGCTCCCCGAAGCATATCGGTGTTAGTCCCGTCCTTCATCGGCTCCTAGTGCCAAGGCATCCACCGTGCGCCCTTATTAACTTAACCGTTAAAAAACTCTTACTCGGTTTTTATTAAAACGCATTTACTTTGCCTTACATTACATTATCCAGTTTTCAAAGAACGATT
>NZ_JBZCPQ010000022.1:0-4477 GCF_058267535.1 Pradoshia sp. Z5_111 | reverse complement strand
CCTGGCCTTGATCCTGCATATTGAACCCAACATATCGATTCTTTTTCAAACTATGAGCTCCGACATTGGAAGTCATAATCAAGATTGTATTACGGAAATCTACTGTCCTGCCCTTTGAATCCGTCAGACGTCCATCTTCTAATACCTGTAACAGGATATTAAAGACATCCGGGTGCGCTTTTTCAATTTCATCAAGGAGCACTACGGAATATGGCTTACGGCGAACCTTTTCTGTCAATTGTCCGCCTTCCTCATATCCAACATACCCTGGAGGTGATCCAACAAGGCGGGATGTTGAATGTTTCTCCATATATTCAGACATATCTATTCTAATCATTGCATCTTCATCGCCAAACATTGACTCAGCCAGTGCTCTTGCCAATTCTGTTTTACCAACCCCTGTAGGGCCAAGGAAGATAAATGACCCGATTGGACGTTTAGGGTCTTTTAGTCCGGCTCTTGCTCTGCGCACAGCTTTAGATATAGCTATAACCGCTTCTTCCTGACCAATGACACGGTTATGGAGAATCTCCTCCATGTTTAGAAGCTTATCAGATTCAGTTTGCGCAAGCTTCGTAACCGGTATACCAGTCCAGCTCGATACAACGTGCGCAATATCTTCTACAGTAACTTCGCTGTTTTCTTTCCCTTGTTTCTCTTTCCAATCACGTTTTGTATTCTCAAGTTCTTCACGTAATTTTTGCTCGATATCACGCAATGATGCCGCTTTTTCAAATTCCTGACTTTGAACAGCCGCATCCTTCTCTTTTCGTGCCTCTTCCAGGCGCACTTCAAGCTCCTTTAAATTAGGCGGCGTGGTGTAGGAACGAAGTCTTACCTTGGAACCTGATTCATCGATCAGGTCAATTGCCTTATCTGGTAGGAACCGATCTGAGATATACCGATCAGATAACTTAACTGCAGCATCGATTGCTTCATCTGTGATTGATACCCTGTGATGTGCCTCATAGCGATCGCGCAAGCCTTTAAGTATTTGGATAGATTCCTCAATTGTTGGCTCATCCACCTGAATAGGCTGAAAGCGTCTTTCCAAAGCTGCATCTTTTTCAATATATTTTCGATATTCATCGAGGGTTGTAGCCCCGATACATTGCAATTCCCCTCTAGCCAATGAAGGTTTTAGAATATTGGAGGCATCAATCGCCCCTTCTGCTCCACCTGCACCAATTAAGGTATGGAGTTCATCAATAAATAGAATAATATTACCCGCAGCACGAATTTCGTCCATTACTTTTTTGAGGCGATCTTCAAATTCACCGCGATATTTCGTACCGGCAACTACTGTACCCATATCAAGCGTCATAACTCTTTTATCTCGAAGAATCTCAGGGACTTCATTATTAACGATTTGTTGGGCGAGCCCTTCTGCAATCGCTGTTTTACCGACTCCCGGTTCACCAATAAGCACAGGATTATTTTTAGTACGACGACTTAATACCTCAATAACCCGTTGTATTTCTTTATTTCGCCCTATAACTGGATCCAGGCTGCCTTCTCTGGCAATCACAGTCAGATCACGGGCAAGGCTATCTAAGGTAGGCGTGCTTGCTGCAGAAGCTGATCCTCCCTGATGAATACCTGCTTCATTGCTGCCTAAGAGCTGTAATACCTGTTGTCTTGCTTTATTTAAGCTTACACCCAGATTATTCAGAACACGGGCTGCTACACCTTCGCCTTCACGAATTAACCCTAATAAGACATGTTCAGTACCCACATAAGAATGTCCCAGCTTTCTCGCTTCATCCATAGACAATTCAATGACTTTTTTAGCACGAGGAGTATAATGAATAGTTTGTACAGTCTCAGATCCCTTACCAATCAGGTTCTCAACCTCTTCCTGAATTTTTTCAGGACTTAACCCAAGAGCATAGAGAGCTTTAGCAGCTATTCCATCCCCTTCTCTCACTAAACCAAGCAAGATATGTTCAGTGCCAATATTATTATGCCCAAGCCTAATTGCCTCTTCCTGTGCAAGTGCCAATACTTTTTGTGCTCTTTCTGTGAATCGACCAAACATCATTATGTGTTCCTCCTATTCATCTTGTGTTTTATCTTCCATCAATAATCGATCCCTGATTAAAGTAGCCCTTCGAATATCCCTGTTTTTTGAATTCAACTCTCCTCCTGCATATCGCTGAAGGAATCCAGGCTGAGTAACAATCATTAATTCATTTAATATATGTTTAGATATATTAGGAATGTAACCTAAATCAATACCTAATCTAACATCTGATAAACATTTTGCCGCTTCCTTGGATTCAATGATTCTGGCATGAGACAGTATACCAAGTGAACGGAAAACCCTATCTTCCAATTGTATGTTTGATGATTGTACTAATGTGTCCCTTGCTGCTTTTTCCTGCATAATAATCTGTTCCACTACACTGGTTAAATCATCAACGATGTCTTCCTCGGTCTTTCCGAGCGTCATTTGATTGGATATTTGGAATATATTCCCCAGTGCCTCACTGCCCTCACCATAGATACCGCGCACAACCAATCCCAATTGATTAATAGCAGATACTACTCTGTCTATCTGTCTTGTTAATACAATGCCCGGTAAATGAACCATGACAGATGCTCTTAACCCAGTTCCAACATTCGTGGGACAACTCGTTAGATATCCAATTTTTTCATCGAATGCATAGTCCAATTCACTCTCTACCCAATCATCAATTCGGCTGGCTACTTCGAGAGCCTCAGAAATTTGCAGTCCAGGGAATAGACATTGAATCCGGATATGATCTTCTTCATTAACCATTATGCTGACTTCTTCATTTTCTGAAATTAGACAGGCTCCTACATCTTTATGTTTTGCCAACAGCGGGCTTATTAAATGCTTTTCTACCAGTACTTGCTTATCTAATGGATTTAGATCTATCATTTTTACCATTTCCAAGTGTCCTAAACCTGAAAGATACTGACCGCCAATACGATCTTCAACTTTTTTTAGTAATCTTTTGGCTTCTTCCTGTGAAAAAACAATTGGAAAGGCAACATTTTTTACGTTTCTGGCTAATCGGACTCTTGAGCTCAATACAATATCTGATTCTGGTCCTTCCTGGTTCATCCATGAGCTGATGGCATTTTCCATAAAGTGTTCAATTGTCATTTTTGTTCGCCCCCTTCTTGAGAGGCTTCAATTTCCTTCTCTAATGAACGAATCTGATCCCTGACTTCTGCTGCCTTCTCAAATTCCTCTGCCTCTACATAACCATTGATTTGAGCCTTTAAATCATTTATTTGCTTTCTTATATGTAAAGTTCCACCAGCACGTTTAGGAATTTTGCCGTTATGATGAACATTCCCTCCATGCAGTTTTCTTAAAATAGATTCTAAATATGGATTGAATGTCTTATAGCACTCCGAACATCCAAATCTACCGATATTAACAAATTCACGATATGTTAACCCACAATGGGGACATGTCAGTTGATCTTCATTACTAAAGGAGGATTTAGAGTTGGTAGATTTCATACCTAATCCCATATTTAATAAACCCGCTAACAGATTATTGAATGAAAAGAAATCGCCTTTTTCATCAGCACAATATTCACAAAGGTTTACTTCCGTTTGTTTACCGTTAACGATTTTTGTAACCTTCATCGTAGCGGGTCTTTCGTTACATTCCTGACAAAGCATTGTTTTCACCCTCCCCGTAGCAACTCATTTATACCTTAATGTCATAAACATCGCCTTTAAGATTCTCGCACGCAATTCATCTCGTTCAGGTAAATCATAATGGAGTACAGAACGGTCCATTACACTCAACATGATTTTTGCTTCTCGAGAAGATATAACTTCTTCCTCAACTAATCTGCCAATCAAATCCTCAGAATTACTTTGCGAGATACGCTGTCCAACCAAATTACTGATTTGTTCAATTAAATGTGCTCTGTCATGGGACTGCACCCGCATTATACGAATATAACCCCCGCCACCCCGTTTACTTTCTACCAGATAACCTCTTTCGATCGTAAAACGAGTATTGATCACATAATTAATTTGAGAGGGAACGCATTGGAACTTATCAGCAATTTCGCTTCTTTTAATCTCTACCAATTCTTTCTCGCTTATATCGAGAACGCTCTTCAAATAATTTTCAATAATATCGGAAATATTTTTCATATAGGCTCCCCCTCTCACCATTTTGACTTTGACTATATTTGACTATAATTATACAAAAGCATCCTCAATTTGGCAATCATTATACTTTACTCTAACCTTTTATATGTATACTGCACAATTGACTTTTTATAAAAAACCAATACTTCAATTCTACCCAAATTTCCTTTTTTAAAACCCTGAAACCTTCTTATAAAAAGGATCTTTTTTCTTTAAAATACAAAAAAACCAGTTCAATTTGAACTGGTTTTGTCTGCCCGGCAACGTCCTACTCTCACAGGGACTCGCGTCCCAACTACCATCGGCGCTGAAGAGCTTAACTTCCGTGTTC
>NZ_JBZCPQ010000021.1:0-9192 GCF_058267535.1 Pradoshia sp. Z5_111 | reverse complement strand
CTGCGGGAGGGAAGGGCACCTCCCTTCAAGCTCCTGTCTTATGCTCCTCGCTTCTGGGCAAGCCGTTTCAGCTTTTTATGTAATCTAGCTTCGATTCCTAGGAGCTCGAGTCATAAGCAAATACTCTGCGGGAGAAGAGCCCTCCCTCCGAGTATTCGTCTTATGCTTGTCGCTCCTGACCAGTCGTCTCATCTTTTTGATGTAATCTAGCTTCAGGGCCTAACCGCTCGAGACATAAGTGTAGCTGCTGCGGGAGAGAAAAAAACGCTCTCCCTCCGCACCTCCTCTTATGCTTGTCGCGGCTGAGCAAGGCCCTTCAGCTTTTTCGATAGGGGGTTTTTGCATGTTATTGGTGATGGATGTGGGGAATACGAATATTTCGATTGGTGTTTATAGGGATGACGATCTTTGTTTTCATTGGAGAATTGGTACGGATCGGGGAAAAACAGAAGATGAATATGGAATGATATTTAATCAGTTATTGAGTCATGTTGGGTTGACCTTCCATGATGTAAAAGGAATGATTCTCTCCTCTGTTGTGCCTCCTATAATGTCTTCACTTGAAAGAATGTGTACAAAATATTTTCAACTGAAGCCTTTGGTTGTTGGGCCTGGTGTTAAAACGGGATTAAATATAAAATATGATAATCCTAAAGAAGTTGGGGCAGATCGAATCGTGAATGCTGTGGCTGCGATTCATGATTATGGGACGCCAATCATTATAGTAGACTTTGGTACAGCGACAACGTATTGTTATGTAAATGAGCATAGCCAGTATTTAGGAGGGGTTATTGCCCCGGGAATTGAAATTTCTACAGAGGCGCTCTATTCGAGGGCTGCTAAATTGCCCAGGATAGAGATTGTTCGTCCTGCCAATATCATTGGGAAGAATACAGTAAACGCTATGCAGTCCGGCGTTTTATATGGTTTTATTGGACAGGTAGAAGGAATTGTAACCAGGATAAAAAAACAGAGTAAGCAGAATCCTATGGTTATCGCTACTGGCGGAAGAGCATCCATGATTGCAAATGAAACATCCATAATTGATGTTGTCGATCCGTATTTAACATTAAAAGGTCTGCAAATCATTTATTCAAAGAATATACAGCTATAAATCCTGTAATGGATTTGAAAGGAGTTTATCATGAACGATTATTTAGTTAAAGCACTAGCATTTGATGGACAAGTGAGGGCGTATGCAGTCTCAAGTACGCAAACTATTGCAGAGGCACAGAGAAGGCAGGATTCCTGGCGTACAGCATCTGCTGCGTTGGGAAGAGCAATGACAGCGGCTGTAATGATGGGAGCCATGCAAAAAGGCGAAGCAAAGATTACTATTAAAATTGAGGGTGATGGTCCAATTGGCCCGGTTATCATTGATAGTAATGCAAAGGGTGAGGTTAGGGGATATCTGACAAACCCTCATGTTGATTTTGAATCTAATGAACATGGAAAACTAGATGTAAGACGTGCTATCGGTACAAATGGTACATTGACTGTTGTTAAAGATATTGGAATGAGGGATAATTTCTCTGGCCAAGTTCCTTTAATTTCAGGCGAGCTCGGTGAAGACTTTACTTATTACTTTGTTACTTCTGAGCAAACTCCTTCATCTGTAGGAGTAGGTGTTTTGGTTAATCCGGATGACTCGATTCTTGCTGCAGGTGGATTTATTATCCAGCTGATGCCTGGCACGGAAGAAGAGGTTATAGAAAAAATAGAGAAAGCTTTAGGATCAATCCCGCCTATTTCCAAAATGATTCAGGATGGATTGACTCCGGAAGAAGTGCTTAATAAAGTATTGGGAGAAACAAACGTAAAGATATTAGAAAAAATGCCAGTATCATTCCAGTGCCAATGTTCCAAGGATAGAATAGCGAATGCTTTAATCAGTCTTGGAAAAGAAGAACTAGAAGATATGATCGAGACAGATGGCAAAGCCGAAACCCAGTGTCATTTCTGTAATGAAAAATATATATTTACAAAAGAAGAACTTCAGGAGCTAAAAGACACAGCTAAGTAATTTATTGGAGGAGTTGCTTTGTCAAATAAGCAATATGTGTCCATTATCGCTGGTTTAATTCTGTTGAATATTGTGACTGTCCTTTATTTTACAATGGGGGAAAACCCGATGAAGGAAGATACAGCGGAAATTGTTGCTTCAGTGGAAGAGAAAGAGATTAGCCGTTCGGACTGGATCGCTGAGTTGGAAAGGATACATGGGAAAGATGTATTAGCTACAATGATAAATGAAGAGGTTATTCTTCAATTGGCGGCTAAGCAACGGCTAACTGTTTCTAGGGATGAGATGAAAGTGGAGGCGGTTCTCCGGCAAGCGTTATATGGTTTTACTGGAAATTCACCCTCTTATATTAGTGGTGAGGAGCTTAAAAAGAAGCTTAAAGTTTCAATTCTGCTTGAGAAGTTGTTGACAAAGGATGCTGTCATAACAGACAAGGAAGTTGAGTCTTACTATAAAAGTAACGAAATCTTGTTAAAGTTCACTGATCTCTACCGATTATCCCATATCGTACTTACAGAAAAGGCGAAAGCAAATGCGATTATTAAGGAATTGAAGGCGGGCACTGATTTTACTGCAATGGCAATAGAACGCTCAGAAGATAAATATACGGCGGATACTGGTGGAGAATTAGGGTATATATCATTAGATTCCAATTCTGTCCCTGAAGAATATAAAGAAACTGCGGCTTCATTAAGACCTGGAGAATGGAGTCAACCAATTAAGATCAAGGATGGATATGCTATTCTCTATTTGCATGATCAGATTGGTCAAACCGAACTATCCTTTGGAAAAATAAAATCTAATCTTAAACGAAAAGCTGCAATGGAACAGATGAATACACCAGTCTCTGCAAATATGCTTTGGGAACAGTATAATGTGGATTGGATTTATGGAAAATAGAGTCATGCGCTCTATTTTCTTTTATATACTGT
This sequence comes from Pradoshia sp. Z5_111, assembly GCF_058267535.1. Classification (NCBI taxonomy): domain Bacteria; kingdom Bacillati; phylum Bacillota; class Bacilli; order Caryophanales; family Bacillaceae; genus Pradoshia; species Pradoshia sp. Z5_111. The sequence continues at coordinate 6,237 of NZ_JBZCPQ010000021.1, read as the reverse complement.
AAATGAGTCATAAAGATTATTTCACAGGGTTATCTGACAGAAAATCTGGGAATTTAGAAGTATAATAGTTGACAGAAAGCAGAAAAATAGCTAAATTGTATATAAAACCAATGAAAATACTATGAATTAGGGGTGGATAAGTTGGGTAAAATAGCGAATAATATTTCAGAATTAATAGGTAATACACCTGTTGTTAAATTAAACAAGATTGTAGAAGATGGATCTGCAGAGGTTTATTTGAAATTGGAATATATGAATCCGGGAAGCAGTGTTAAGGACCGTATCGCACTTGCCATGATTGAGGACGCAGAGGAAAAGGGTCTTCTAAAGCCGGGCACAACGATTGTCGAACCAACAAGTGGTAATACAGGTATTGGGTTGGCTTGGGTTGCAGCAGCAAAAGGATATAAAGCTATATTGGTAATGCCGGATACAATGAGTGTAGAACGCCGTAACTTATTGAAGGCATATGGAGCCCAACTTATTCTTACTCCTGGTAAAGATGGAATGAAAGGTGCAATTGCTAAGGCGGAGGAACTTGTAAATGAACATGGTTACTTTATGCCACAGCAATTTAAAAATGAAGCCAATCCTGAAGTTCATAGAAAAACAACTGGTAAAGAAATCGTAGAACAAATGGGCGATCAACTGGATGCCTTTATATCTGGTATAGGAACAGGCGGAACTATTACGGGTGCTGGAGAAGTGCTGCGTGAGAAATACAAAGATATTAAAATCTTTGCAGTAGAGCCAGCGGATTCACCGATTCTATCAGGTGGTACTCCAGGTCCTCACAAAATTCAGGGAATTGGCGCAGGCTTTATACCTGATACATTAAATACAAATATTTATGATGAAATCATAAAAGTGGAAAATGAACAAGCTTTTGAACAAGCAAGAAAAGCAGCTAAAGAAGAGGGTATTCTTGGTGGTATTTCTGCCGGAGCAGCTATTTTTGCAGCATTGGAAGTTGCCAAGAAACTTGGTGCCGGCAAAAAAGTGCTAGCAATCATCCCGGATAATGGAGAAAGATATCTAAGTACGCCATTATATAATTTTGAAGATTAATCGTACTGACGAGTAAATAAGCTAAACATATGGAGGAGGCTAAATGCCTCCTTTTGTTTTGGTTTTCTGTGTTTCTTTCTTTTTTATAAATAACATGTGGTATAGTGATTTGCATAGAGTAATTTCGGAGTCTGATTAAAGGAGCAAATTATTATGGAACAACCACAAGTAAAGGCGATTCTAGAATGTGGACAATATAAATTGGAACTTGGACAAAGCACTAAGATTATGGGAATCTTAAATATCACTCCAGATTCGTTTTCTGATGGAGGCCAGTTTAACAAAGTAGAGCAAGCAGTTTTGCGTGCAAAGGAAATGATAAAAGCTGGAGCAGATATCATTGATATCGGCGGTGAGTCGACGAGACCTGGTCATCAGCAAATTTCATCAGATGAAGAATTGGAGCGAATCATTCCTGTTATTAAGGAATTAACAAAAGAGATCAATGTACCGATCTCTGTAGATACATATAAAGCGGATGTGGCAAAAGAAGCACTTCGCGCAGGGGCGCATATCATCAACGATATTTGGGGAGCCAAAGGTGATGAGGAAATGGCCCGCGTTGCTGCTGAGTCAGGCGCTCCGATTATCCTTATGCATAATCGGAAACAGGCTTCCTACAATCATTTTTTGCGTGATGTTTTAAATGACTTATATGAAAGTATTCAGATTGTTAAAGAGGCTGGAGTTAGTGACGATAAAATTGTACTGGATCCAGGTATCGGCTTCGCGAAGTCGCTGGAGGAGAATTTGCTGATGATGCGAAATTTAGACATCATAACGAGCCTCGGGTACCCCGTCTTATTAGGAACTTCACGTAAATCAATGATTGGCAGAACACTTGATTTGCCAGTAGAAGAAAGAATGGAAGGTACAGGGGCGACAATTTGTTTTGGTATTCAGCAGGGGTGCCAAATGATAAGGGTACATGATGTGAAAGAGATGTACCGTATGGCTCGTATGATGGATGCGATGCTTGGAAAGGTGAAAGTAAATGGATAAAATAATTCTTGAAAATATGGAATTTTATGGATATCATGGTGTCTATGAAGAAGAAAATAAACTTGGACAACGCTATAGAGTAAGTGCGGAATTGTATTTGGATCTGCAAGTCGCTGGGAAAACAGATGATCTGAATAAATCAGTTAATTACGCTGAAATATATACCTTGTGTAAAGGTGTTGTGGAAGGAAAGCCTTATAATCTAATCGAAGCAGTGGCAGAAAAGATATCAGCAGAAATCTTGGAGGCATATTCAATGATTCATTCATGCAAAATCAAGGTTGTGAAACCTGATCCCCCAATACCAGGTCACTACGATTATGTTGCAGTTGAGATTATAAGGGAGCAAGAGCGGCATGATGAATAGAGTTTATATTGGAATAGGTACAAATATAGGGGATCGAGAATCGAATTTAAATGATGCCATAAGAGAACTGGCGGCAGTACCTGAAATTGAGATTATTTCTTTATCATCTATATATGAGACAAATCCAGTAGGCTATTTAGAACAAGGTAAATTTTTGAATATGGTTATTTGTATCAACACAACTTTCGATGCACAAACACTATTGGTTACCTGCATGAATATAGAACAAAATCTTGGCAGAAAAAGGGAAATTAGGTGGGGTCCGCGAACAATAGACCTTGACATTTTGTTATTTAATCAAGAAAATATTGTAACGAAAAACCTAATTGTCCCTCATCCGCGGATGCTTGAAAGGGCCTTTGTGGTTATCCCGCTCGTGGAGATAGATAAGGACATCATTCTGCCTAATATGGAAAAACCTATAAGGGAAATCATGGATGATATCCCCGAAAAAGAAGGGGTTCGGATATGGAAGCGGAAAAATGGGGAAGGCGTATTAGGGCATTCAGAAAGCTGAAAGGTTTTACTCAAGAGGAATTTGCCAGAGAGTTATCCGTCTCGGTCTCTATGCTTGGCGAGGTAGAAAGAGGCAACCGAATACCCTCTGAGAGCTTTTTGCAGGATATTGCAAATCAGTTGGACATTACAGTAGAGGAATTAAAACCTCTCGTTAAATAGATTTAATTTTAGTGCAAGTAAAGGATAGGGAGGAATTGAATTGTTGAAGATTGGCAATGTTGAAATGAAGAATCCGGTTGTACTTGCACCTATGGCCGGAGTTTGTAACTCAGCATTTCGTTTAACAGTTAAGGAATTTGGGGTAGGGCTTGTTTGTGCAGAAATGGTTAGTGATAAGGGAATAATACACGGAAATGAAAAAACCTTAAACATGCTCTATATTGATGAACGAGAAAAACCATTGAGCCTTCAAATTTTTGGTGGAGAAAAAGAATCACTTGTTCAAGCAGCTCAGTTTGTAGATAAGAACACTAATGCAGATATAATCGATATTAATATGGGCTGCCCGGTTAACAAGATTATTAAATGTGAAGCGGGAGCCAGATGGTTACTGAATCCGGATAAGATTTATGAAATGGTTTCAGCTGTAGTTGATAAAGTAGATAAACCGGTTACGGTTAAAATGAGAATTGGTTGGGATGACCAGCATATATTTGTTGAAGAGAATGCAAGGGCAGTTGAAAGAGCTGGTGGAAGTGCAATATCTGTCCACGGACGTACTCGGGTTCAAATGTATGAAGGAACGGCAAACTGGGATTATATCCGTATGGCAAAAGAAGCTGTCAATATACCGGTTATCGGTAATGGTGATGTACAGACTCCACAGGATGCCAAGAGAATGCTTGAAGAAACTGGCTGTGATGGAGTCATGATCGGTCGTGCTGCACTCGGGAATCCTTGGATGATGTATCAAACGGTTAAGTATTTGGAAAATGGTATCCTTTTACCGGAGCCATCTGTTCGTGAAAAAATTGATGTTTGCGTCCTGCATCTTGATCGCCTTATCGCGTTGAAGGATGAGTTTATCGCTGTGCGTGAGATGAGAAAACACGCAGCATGGTATTTGAAAGGTATTAAAGGAAGCGGTAAAATCAGAAATGAAATCAATGAATGCAACACACGTGAACAATTGGTAGGGCTGCTATATAATATGGTGGAAGATATTGAGTATCATGAAGCCGTTCGTGCAGTTTGATGATTTGACAGTACCTGATATACTGTATAATAAGTATGTAGAAACTGCCGGTAAAACCGGCAGTTTTTATGATACTTTTAAAAGGATAATGATATTTTATATATATTAGGTTCTAAGGTTGTGTAAAATAAAGGAACAGTATATACGCGATAGAGATGGAGTGGAAATAAGATGAGCAATTATGAAGAATTAAACGACCAATTAAAAGTCAGACGTGACAAAATGAACCGCATCCAAGAAATGGGCATTGACCCATTTGGCAAAAGATTCGAACGTACACATTTGGCTCAAGAAATTAGCAATGAATATGCAGATGTGGAAAAAGAAGATTTAGAAGCAAAGAATGCGGAAGTTGCTATAGCTGGAAGAATTATGACAAAGCGTGGCAAAGGGAAAGCTGGATTTGCTCATATTAAAGATGTGAGCGGTCAAATTCAGATATATGTGCGTAAGGATGCTATTGGAGAAGAAGCTTATGAGCTTTTCACTATGGCTGACCTTGGTGATATTGTAGGTATTAAAGGAACGGTATTTAAAACAAAAGTGGGAGAGCTTTCTATAAAAGTAAGCCAGTTTACATATCTTACTAAGTCTCTTCGTCCTCTTCCGGAAAAATATCATGGATTAAAAGATATTGAAGAGCGCTATCGTAAGAGATATTTAGACTTAATTACAAGTGAAGAAAGTCAAAAAACATTTGTGACACGCAGTCGTATTATTCAGGCGATGAGACGTTACTTTGATGACCAAGGATTCCTTGAGGTTGAAACGCCAATGCTTCATTCTATCGCTGGTGGTGCATCTGCACGTCCGTTTATTACACATCATAATGCGCTTGATATGCCTATGTATATGCGTATTGCCATTGAATTACACTTAAAAAGGCTAATCGTTGGCGGTTTGGAAAAAGTATATGAAATCGGTCGAGTATTTAGAAATGAAGGAGTGTCCACAAGACATAATCCTGAGTTTACAATGCTTGAGCTTTACGAAGCATATGCTGACTACAATGATGTAATGGACTTGACTGAAAATGTTGTTGCTTATATTGCAAAAGAAGTTTTAGGAACAACTATCATTCCTTACGGTGAATATGAAGTGGATTTAACACCAAAATGGACAAGACTTCATATGGTAGATGCAATTAAAGAATACGTAGGTGTAGATTTCTGGAAAGAAACATCTGTTGAAGAAGCACGTGCGCTTGCAAAAGAACATGATGTACAAATCACAGACTCTATGACATACGGTCATATTGTTAACGAATTCTTTGAGCAAAAAATTGAGGAGAAGTTAATCCAACCAACCTTCATTTATGGTCATCCGGTAGAAATTTCTCCGTTAGCTAAGAAAAATGAGGATGATCCACGCTTTACTGATCGTTTTGAGTTATTTATCGTAGGACGTGAGCATGCGAACGCCTTTACTGAGTTAAATGATCCAATTGATCAGCGTCAACGTTTCGAAGCGCAATTAAAAGAGCGTGAACAAGGTAATGATGAAGCACATATGATGGACGATGATTATATAGAAGCATTGGAATATGGTATGCCTCCAACAGGAGGACTTGGAATTGGTATAGACCGTCTAATTATGTTACTAACTAATTCACCTTCAATTCGTGATGTGCTGTTATTCCCATTAATGAGACATAGATAAGGTTTTAAAGAAGAAGCTGCCGATTAAGAGCAGCTTCTTCTTTTGGTTTCTTTCATCAATTGTTATATGAAGATAAGGATATAAATCTAAGCTTCATAGTATAAGAAAGAATAAAAACAAAAACTTTTATAAAAAGGTATTGCAAAATAAAAAACAAGATGGTATATTAATAAACGTCGCTGCTGCAGTATACAATACGAAGCAAGCGATAAAGAAAAAATAAAAAAGTTGTTGACATGAGGTTGCTAACTTGGTATGATAGTTAAGTCGCCAAAACGACAACGAAACAGATTGTTCTTTGAAAACTAAACAAAACGAAACGCCAAGCAAGTCTAAAATAAGAGATTTTTAATCTCGTCAATTTGCTTTAAAATTTAGCTAGATCAAACATCTTTCGGAGAGTTTGATCCTGGCTCAGGACGAACGC
>NZ_JBZCPQ010000020.1:0-11991 GCF_058267535.1 Pradoshia sp. Z5_111 | reverse complement strand
TTATCCCGGCAACACAAAAGGTATTGGATAAGGCAGGTCTTTCCATTAATGATATCGATATTTTTGAAGTGAATGAAGCCTTTGCTTCAGTTGTATTAGCATGGGCGAAAGAGCTGAAACCAGATATGGATAAAGTAAATCCAAATGGAGGAGCAATTGCATTGGGCCATCCTCTGGGTGCAAGCGGTGCTCGTATTATCGCTACTTTACTTAATGAATTGGAAAGAACAAACGGAAGATTTGGGCTTGCTACCATGTGTATCGGCTTTGGTCAGGCAATTGCCGTTATACTGGAAAGGGAGGTAGGATAATGGGGCAAAATTGTTTGTTGGAGGTAACAAATAGGGTGGCAATCATTACAATCAATCGACCTCCCCTAAATACATTGAGCAGAGATACATTATATGAGATTGGCACCTATTTGGATGATATCGAAAACAATCATACGATTAGAGCTATTATATTAACCGGAGCGGGAGAAAAATCTTTTTCAGCTGGTGCAGATGTAAATGAATTTGCAGATTTAGCGGATCCAGAAAAAGCGAGGGAAACGATTCAAGGAATGCATGATCTATTTAATCGAATTGAGTTTTTCTCCAAACCTATCATTGCAAGCATAAATGGTCGTGCGTTGGGTGGTGGGAATGAACTGCAAATGGCTTGCCACTTGGTAATAGCTGCAGACACAGCAGAGTTTGCCCTTCCGGAAATAAAGCTCGGAATTATGCCTGGCTATGGGGGCACTCAACGGCTGCCTAGATTGATTGGCCGCAGGCGGGCTCTTGAATTAATATTAAGCGGTGAAAAAATTTCGGCGATTAAAGCAATGGAGTATGGGTTGATCAACAAAGTTGTGCCTGCTAATATGCTGAAGTATGAAACATTAGCGATTGCAACCAATTTAGCTGAAGGACCGCCGCTTGCGGTTCAAGGGATTCTTGATTCTGTGAGGAGAGGGACAGAGGTTTCCTTAGAGGAAGGAATCTCAATTGAATTAGAAAATATGCTGAAAATAGCCCGTTCGGAAGATGCGATGGAGGGAATCAGTGCCTTCTTTATGAAGCGAAAGGCAGAGTTTTCAGGTAAATAATGAGGTAGTGTCTGAATACATGGTCTGGTTATTTGTAGGATTAAATAGGAACAGCCCACTGGATTATGAATGACCAATGGGCTGTTAGGTTCGTTTACTTTACTTTATGGAATCCTTCTTCCATTAAATAAGATTTGGCTTCATTGTAGGATGGGAATGTGCCATCTAGGTTTAAGCCAGCATATACATTCCACATATCCTCTTCTGCTATAACAGTAAGAGTATGTCCTTCGTTATTTCTCCAAGTTTCTTCTTCACCTTCTATATCGCCTGCATAATGTTCATACGGATCAGTAGATAGAAGCTCTATGGATTTAGCGATGATTGTTTCTAATTGCTCAGCGGAAAAATCCTTGATATTCACCAATCCCTTTTGACCCACACGGTACCCGGGAATACCTTCTGCATAAACGAAACCATTACCGTTTGGATGCAGGTGATAAACAACATTCGATTTATCTAATTTGCTTTCAGGATATTGATAGTTGATACGCCCAAGTGAAACATTTTTACGTTCGAGTTCCTTAAAAGACTCTATAATTGCAATTTTTTCTTCAAAAGTTAACATATTGCCTCCAAAAAAGTGGATTTTACTATTTGTCCATTATACCATTAGTGGATAGATTACGTTATTCTCAATGAATGTATTTATGGATCGAGATAAATAAGGGAGGTTAGAAAAATGAATAATGGAAAGAATCGCAGTGATATACGGGCAGGACTAGAAGTCGATATCGTGTTAAAGAAGGACCAGCGCTCAGGTGCATTAACTCGCGGTATCGTAAAAGATATTTTAACCAATTCAGCAACCCATCCGCATGGCATTAAAGTACGGTTAACGGACGGTCAGGTGGGACGGGTACAGCATATTATTAAATAATGTATCGAATCTTGAAGGCATGCAAGCTTCAACTCTATAAAAAAGAAGCTGATTCAATGATCAGCTTCTTTTTATATGATTATGAATCTTTATGGTGAAATGGACATTTCCCTGCGATTGGTTGTATATCATCGCCGATAAAGTATTGCTTCCATTCATTATGATTTGGATCTCCATAATGGCTGATATCCGGATGCTTAGGGAGCTGATCCCATTTCTCTACTCGTTCACGAACTTTCTCTCTGGACATGATCCCGCCTTTTTCAGTCCCTTCAAGTCCTTCAAATATCATTCGCGGTTGAAAGCCAAGAACTAAACTATTACCGAGGTCACGGGTTTTCCGTTGCTTGTAGGCAGGGCAATTGCCGAAGATAAAGAATGGTTCACCTGCAAAGTGAAAGTCCCAAAGGAAATGTTCAGGATCCTTCGGTTTATCCGCAGGCCAAAGCTTCGGATCATGCTCGTGTAAATACTGTAGAATTCTCCAAAAGTAATCTCTATAGTATGGGATATCGCGCTCCTCTTTTTCAGGTTCAACAAAAACAAATAATCCGTGTCTTATGTGAGGTGGCTCCTTAAATAGTTCCAGGAAGCTTTCTACTGCTTTTGGGAGAGAGGACCAATCATTATGAGTCATATACGCATAACGGAGCTCTCCTTTATTTTCCGCTTTCATCCCAAAGTAACATGGAAATGTTGGGTTTGTAACAATGTTATGAAATGTCTGGTATTCTTCTGTTACCCAGTTGGGTACGATTTGTGGATTGGTCATATCTTGTTTTTCTAATAAACTTAAATTTGTTTTTGTCTCCAGCATATAATAATTCCCCTATATATTCATTTTAGTAAGTTCTTTATTCCCTATTAATAGTCTTTGAAACATTTTGAAAGACAGTAAAATATTGTTTTGCAGAACATTAAAAATTCAGGGGATTAATCGCTGAATAATTTGAAGACGCGCTATCTTATCGAACGGCTTAAAATCTATATTTTCTCTAATGGTATTATACCTGCCACTCTTTCAATAAAGGGCCTTCCTTGCCAGTGATAGGATCGGTTTTCGGAATCGGTACCTTGCTAATATCCTCTAATACTTCAGGACGTTCATTTTCTTTCCCGTATTTAGTGTTATAGTCCATTCCATCTGGATAAGCTCCAACGACAGAAAAGTCAGAGCTGGTTCTAAGGCGTTTATGGCCGGTTCCGGCAGGAAGAATAATCACATCACCTGACTGAACATGAATCTCCCTTCCTGTTTCACCGCCAATCATAAGGGTGGCTTCACCACTAATGACCCCAAGTACCTCATGTGAATTACTGTGATAATGATGATAGTCAAATACCCCATTTGTCCAACTATTTAGCCATTGATTTTTATTAAATAGGCTTTCCATAGTGGATTTAGGGTTGTCTACAGCTTGATCATATAGAAGGACTGGTAAGTTTGGATTATTAGGTATCCTACCATCATCCTCGAAGAAAAAAGTTTGATACTGATTCATTTGTACTCCTCCTCCCTGTATACACAAAATTCCCTTTTTAGATGATGATAAACAAGTCCACCTGGATATTTTTGTATGGGGTTATTCGGAAATACTCGTGTTTTTTCTTAACTAGTATCTGCCCAACTGCGACTTTTGCCGTTTTTAAAGACATGGCATGAACATACAATAATGAATAATAACTTGGTCCATGTGACTATTTCGACAGCTGCCATGATTTTTCAGGATTAGCGACAATACCAGCCCTAAAGAGCAAAAGAATGAATGCGAATAAGGGGGTAAAGAAAGGCTGATTGTAAAATTTCGTTTAAAAGTACAGAAACAAGGTAATTTTATAGAATAATAAATTCCTTTTAAACAGTGAAGTATCCATGCTATAATGCACAAAAATATAAATTTATCTTTATAAATATACAAAAATAACCAGGGAGGGAGAACTTATGAGAGAAGTAACTTTACTTGATATATTTGAGCACCGCATTGCTCAAAAATATTTAAATCGTTCTGGCTTGGCACATGCAATTGCCGTTGCTTACCATGCCTTTCATTTAGCGAAAGAACAGAATATCGATGTGGATTCTGCAGCAAAAGCAGGTCTGCTCCATGACATTGGACATTTTACTTGGTACCGTAATGGTAAATGGGATTATGATTTATATAGAAAGAACGATATACATCCAATTAAGGGCGCTGAAAGAGCGCATAAATTATTAATAAGGCTCGGTGAAAATCCGGTTCAGGCGAAAACGATCTCCCTCGCAATTTTATTTCATACAGATTCCTTTTTACCTTCAAATGATATTGTTAGAACGCCTCTTCAACAGATTGTTAAATGGGCAGATGAAAAAGATGAAGAGGAAGGCGGCCTTCACCATTATCGGAAGATTGAGTATGAAAGAGCGAAAGCCAGTATTATAAAACTCGATTCCATGATTGATGAAGAATTAAAAGAACATAAAAAAACGATATAAATAAAATCCCCATCTGTAAAAAACGGAGGGGGTTTTTTAGTTAACATCATTAGAATTTGAATTATTCATAAAATGTTCTCTTTAAGCCTTTCTAAAATACGAATATAATAAACTTGGATAGATTGATAATTATTTCCATATGATGATGTGGAAGACGTATTACATAGATTGGAGAGAACATACATGGGTTTCAAAACTCCACAGGAAATTGCCATAGCAGCAGTAGAAGCAGGTGTGAAGAAGACCAGTTTACCTTTAACAAATTTATTACTATTGGGATTTTTGGGCGGTGCTTATATATCTGTGGGTTATTTACTATATATCCGAGTAACCGCAAGCTTGCCTGAAGACTGGGGGACCTTTGGAACATTTATTGGTGCATCTGTTTTCCCACTTGGACTTATTTTAATTTTAATTGCAGGCGGAGAATTATTGACTGGTAATATGATGGCAGTGCCAATGGCCTGGCTTGCCAAACGGATTCCTTTCTCACGATTAGTTCACAATTGGTTTTGGATTACGATTAGTAACTTCGCAGGCGCTATTTTTGTAGCTTATTTCTTTGGCCACTTAGGAGAGTTTACAGCCAGCGGTGTCTATCTCGAAAAAACGGTGGACGTGGCTGCTCATAAAATAGATGTTGATTTTTGGCCGGCCCTTATTTCGGGTGTTGGTTGTAACTGGCTTGTGGCATTAGGTGTTTGGCTTTCATACAGTGCCAACGATATTGCAGGAAAAATAGCAGGGATATGGTTTCCAATCATGGCATTTGTAGCAATTGGCTTTCAGCACGTAGTAGCGAATATGTTCGTGATTCCCGCAGCAATATTCGAAGGTTATTTTACCTGGATGGATTATTTTAATAACTTTGTACCTGTATTTTTAGGGAATGCCATAGGCGGATCTGTTCTTGTTGCTTTTGTTTATTGGAAATCTTATCAATCTTATATAAACCCTACCTCTGGGAAAATAAAATCGGAAAGTATGTAACAATTATGATAGGCAGTCGGTCTTTTCACTAAATGTAAGTATAATATTCCTATAAAATGTGCGAAAAACACTTAGATTCAATGAAATCCGAGTGTTTTTTATTTGGTTTGTTCATTATGGGTTAGATAATCAGCCGCTCAGCACCATCCCCATATTTATAAAAAGTGGAGTAGTATTACTGGATAAATGCTGTTGGTCTTTAGTACGACAAACGCATAAAATATCCGGGCAAGCTGTTATTTTATAGAGAAAAAAACTAATAAGTAATATAAAGAATAGTGATGTTATGTATCGATTAGCTTTATTTGTAAGGTAGATGATCAGTACTAGAAAAAAGATGCCCATGAGTGCTCCCTAACTTTATAGAGGAAAAGGTTAATAATGTCCTGTACGTAAAGCACGAGGAGATTTCCTCAAAGTTTTATACAGATCCTATCTTTTGATGGTAAAATAATGCAAAAGAAAGTGGGGCCTGCGATGATTCATTCGACAATAACCAGTTCTGGTCATTATACGAGTTTAAGAAAATTATTCGAAGAAACGATTAATGTGAGTCATATATCCGAACAATTAATTAGTTTTGATTGCAAGGAACCTATTTATAACATTTATGATTATATGACAAGCAGTGGCTATGATGTTGTTGGAATTAAAGTAGAAGGCATAATGGAAGGGTATATCGAAAAGGGCCAAATGAATCTGGCTTATTTTAAACCGGCAGATCTTGTTTCAAATACTACACCGCTTATCCAAGTGCTCAATTTATTTCGAGATAAAAAACGACTATTTATATTAGAAGGAAATACAATTACAAAATTAGTTACAATGGCAGATCTTCAAAAACCCCCTGTACGCATGTTGCTATTTGGAATCATTTCGTTGATGGAGATGCATTTTCTACACTTAGTAAAAAGTTTTTATCCAGGAAACAGTTGGGAAGAAAAAATAAGTGAAAATCGTCTGTTGGAAACAAAAAAATTGTATGGAAGTAGAAAAGAGAGAAATGAAGAAATCAGTTTAATGGATTGCCTCCAACTAAGTGATAAAAAAACTTTAATCGTGAAGCATAAGGAATTAAGAGGATTGTTACAATTTGATTCACGAGCTCAGGGGGAAAAATTCTTTGATGAAATCGTCTCATTAAGAAATAAGCTTGCGCATGCTCAAGATATCGTAACAGGAACAACCTGGAGAAATATTATTGATCTTATTGAACAAAGTGAACATCTATTGAAAATATGTGAAGCCTATCAATTAAAGGATAGAAAGAACCAGTAGGCAATAGCAGGAGATTGTAATGGTTTTTTCGAATTCTATAGTAGAACCATGCTTATTGGATTCCACCTAAACATGAAGAAAAAGGGCTAACAACATAGCGCCTTTTTCATGTTTGCAGTCAAGAATATTATTGTGTTGTTTAAACCTATGATGAACGTGGGAGTCAAGATAGCCTGTCTGCTATTTAAAAACAGTTCAATCTTCTTCACTCTGTCGGGCAGCCCATAGAACAATGGCTAATATAATAAACAATATTTCCATTAAAGGATCGTTTGTAACGGCTTTTAATAGCACTAAAAGGATGACCCCGTTTACAGGATTTTCGTCTGTCAGCATAATCACAATAATGTCCAGTAACGGGAGGGCGAAATCCAATATATTTAAGGCATTTTCAGATTCCATTCTTACAGTCCCTTCCGTTTTTTTATCATCGTATTCGAAATAAATGAAGAAGTGCGTTTTTGCAGAGACAAAGGGCGTAGGAAAAGAGCGTGGCAGGATACATATCCAAATAATTAGAAAACAAGTGGAGAGTGAAGACATGAGTATTGAATTGTTCAAGGCAGATCAAAAGGATGCAGCAGCTTTATTTGCTATCCAACGCAAATCGTTCATGCCTTTATTAGAAAAATATAAGGATTACGATACGAATCCTGCAAATGAAAAAATAGATCGGCTGATCATGCGATTGAACAATCCTAATGGTGTATTTTATAAAATTATGTTCAATAGGCAGCTAGTTGGTGCCATTAATATTCGATGGAGAGAAGGGACCGAAGAATATAAAATCAGTCCCATGTTCATTTCACCTGAATATCAGGGGATGGGAATTGCACAGGAAACAATAAAAATCATTGAAGATTATTATTGCAAAGCGAAAAGCTGGGAACTGGCCACGATAAAAGAAGAAGTACGGAATTGTCATCTATATGAAAAAATGGGTTATATAAAAACCGGTGAACTCCGAAAATTGAATGAGAATACAACGCTGATTTTCTATAAAAAGCTTATGGAAGAGCAAACAGTAGGTCATAAAAGTGAAGAAATAGAAAAATAATAGTGTGAATTTATTCATTCATGAAAAGAGCTGCCTTCATTGAGAAGACAGCTTGAATTTTGGTTTACTTATTCTTTTCTGTCTCATCTTCATCGGTTTGGATATCATCCGGATAAACGATGGTATCAAATACTTTGGAGGTTTCTTCGTTCTTAAGCTGGAAGGTAACCTTATAGTCATCTTCACTTACACCATTAAATAATTGATAGTACAGTGATTGATAAGCTAAATTGAAGAAGGCAAATCCGTCCATACTGCTGTTTTCATAAAGCTCCTGATTCATTTTAATTGTATACTCTGTAAACGATTTATTGTGTTCTATCTTTTTGATTGAAGGAAAGTCTTGATCGGCTTCTATTTCTTTAATGGAAGTGTCTATTGTATTTCCCATCTCTTTCAGCATTTCTTTATGCTTAGATTTGGACATTTTATATGTAACTGATCCATCGTCATTTACGATTACTTCTTTTACGCCGTCCTCTTTAGCTTCTTTTTTTAGTGTCTCCATATCTGTGTCTTCAAAAAATGAAGCAGGTAATGTCACTTCAACATTTACCAAGCCCTTATCGACATCCACATTATCGGATTTTTTATTTTCCTCATCCTTTGATGAGCAAGCAACCAGCATAATACTTAATATTAATAGAAAGAGCAGTTTAACATTTTTCATGAGGGACCCCCTAAGATGTATTAATCCATTATTAGCGTAACAAATTTAAAAGGTAGTATCTAACTATTCACCGAGAAATATATACTGAAAATTTTGGCAAATTATTTAATATAATGCTTATTTTAGGGATAGTAAATAGGTTGGATACACAAAAGCATTATAGGTAATACAAGAAAAACTTCTATGTTAGAATAATCACAAAGGAGGCAGATGCTATGAATACAGTTCCCTTAATAATTGCTGTTATTGCAGGTATTCTGTATGGATCCGTACGTTCCGTAAAAAATCAAAATAGTAAAGATGAATCTGCGAAGAAGGAAGCAGGCCTTTACTTACAAAGTATTGTGGTCTGTATCGCTGTATATTTAATAGTGAGCTTCATTCAGAGTATCTAAAGACTATACATATTCATTTAATGGCAGTAAGAGACAAAAAGTCGCTTTCCTAAATTTATAGGAGGCGACTTTTTTACTTGAATGATAAAGGGGAAATCGTTGAATATACAGAATTATTATTTTTATAAGAACTTTGTAGAGAAATAAAAAACATAATAGGGAATGAAATCACATGGAATCCAAATTAATTATTCTAAGAGGAAACTCCGGAAGTGGAAAATCAACCATTGCAAAAAGCATTCAAGATCAGTTAGGAAAAGGTACCCTGTTAGTTTCTCAAGATAATATTCGGCGTGAGATGTTGAAGGTTCAGGATAGAGAAGGGAATCTTTCGATTGATTTGATTCGTCAATTTGAAAAATGAAGTGAAAATAGCTAATCACTTGTCACATACGGATATAGTGGACATGATTTTAACTCAACTGCAAAAGTGATATTGAAAAGGAATGGGAAAAGTATCATGAGTATGTCAAATTACGTTATCGCGATGATACGGAATAAATATACACAAGAATCAACGATAATCAGGCGCCGAACAACTTGTGCAATAAATCCAGCCGATTCCTCGCAGAGAAGTCTCCTATAAAAAAGAAAAAACCCTTGCTACACAAGAGTTTCTCAGGTAATGGAGCTAAGGGGATTCGAACCCCTGACCTCTTCGCTGCCAGCGAAGCATTCTCCCGCTGAACTATAGCCCCATAATAAGTAATAAAATTATGTACAACCTTATTTTAACTAATTTAGTACGAATGTCAATCTTGTACGAAGTATTTTGCTGAATCTTCTAACTTAATCAAGCTATAACGCAGGGTAAAATAAGGAGCGGGAAAGAAACTGCCTATGCTTCTTTCCGACTCCTAATGATTAGGCATTTTCAATTTCAATGCTCATGACCCCATCGATAGTGGAAACGGAATAATAAACATCTGTAATTAGCCTTTTGCTGTCTATTGTGGTTCTTAAGCGGATTTGATGACTGTTAGTCAGATCTTTTATGCGAACAGACTTAATTGAAATCTCTTTTTGTTCAATTAAATTTATAATGGGCGCTATACTGTCTTTTTCTGCAATAATTAACTGGAGGTTTAATTCTTTTTCTCTAAACTTCTTTGGCCCGATATAATTAAATAACATGGGCAGCAATTCAACGCTGATGATTAACAAAACCACACCTGCGATAGCTTCCATATAAAAACCTGCGCCTACCGTAATCCCTATTCCGCCTGCTCCCCAAATTAATGCTGCTGTAGTTAAACCTGATATACTGTCATTGCCTCTCCTTAATATAACACCAGCTCCAATAAAACCAATCCCGGATACTATCTGAGCTGCAAGACGGAGCGGATCCATTGTTACTGTGACTCCATATGATGAACCTTTTGCATTATAAGCAGATTCAATAGAGACAATAGTTAATAAACAACTAACGATGGAGATTACTAGAGATGTTTTCAGACCAACAGGTTTTCTTTTGATTTCCCGTTCCAGTCCTATGATAAGCCCTAATACTGCTGATATGCATAATTTAATAATCATCTGTATATCAATTGAGAAATCCATTTTTGCTAACCTGCCTTTATAAGTTCTTCTATATAGAATAGAATATGAGACGGATGTGTTCCAGAATTATGAATTATGAATAATTATTTGTTTAAATTACAGTTAAAGGGTGGAATAATATATGACTCAGTCACTTTTTAAACCTTATCTTGCTATTGTTGTAGGAGTGATCGCTGTATCCTTCTCAGCGATACTTGTTCGCTATTCCGAAGCCGAGTCTGGTGTCATTGCTTTTTACCGCATGTTATTTTCCTGTTTAATTCTACTTCCGTACTTTTGTAAGGAGGCTGTTAAAGAGGTAGGAAGGATTAATAAAAAAGATTGGGTATTATGTGCAGCGGCCGGAGCGTTTCTTGCTTTTCATTTTATTTTTTGGTTTGAGTCTCTTCGGTACACTTCAGTGGCTAATTCAACTGTCCTAGTTACAATGCAGCCTATATTTGCTTTTTTAGGTACCTATTTTTTATTTAAGGAACGAGTATCTATCGGTGGAGTCGTAAGTATTATTGTGGCGATTTCAGGCAGTATATTGATTAGTGCCAGCGATTTTTCGCATAATAAGGGAGCTTTGTTCGGGGATGTACTTGCCTTAGTAGCTTGTGCTCTTGCAACAGCTTATTTCTTGATTGGACAAGTGGTACGGAAAAGAATGGGGTTAACTGCTTATACATTTATAGTATACGGTATTAGTGCAATCATATTATTGATCTATGTATTGGGGAGCGGCCAGGAGTTATTCGATTATCCTAAAAAAGAATGGTACCTATTTATCTTGCTAGCAATCATTCCTACATTGCTGGGACATTCACTGTTTAATTGGGCGATTGAATGGGTTAGTGCAACAAAAATATCGATGGCAATATTATTTGAACCAATAGGTGCGGCATTATTGGCGTACTTTTTATTTAATGAAAGCCTATCTGCTATACAATTGTTTGGTGCATCTTTAGTATTGGCGGGATTATCTTTATTTATATTAATGAATAGAAGAAGAGACACAATAAAGAATAGCGAAGTTACCTATTAATTAAATTGCAGGGCATCCAAAGAAGGATGTCTCTGTTTTTTCTAAATATAATTGGTGTTGAACTTACTCCCATTTTATTAGTGTGTTGTTGAAGGCATCGATTCTTATGAACATTAGGGGGCTTGCTTAGTGATCAGAATGTTAGGCAAACGCACACTGCTAATCTTAATGAAGAGTTGTATGTCAAAGTATTAGTTATATGTGATTTTTATGATGTTATGTAGAAATAATATAAAAAAGCGAAAAAAAGTTAAAAAAGTACTTGCATCCTAATAGTTGTCCATGATATATTAACTATCGTTCACTTCGTTGAACATTCGTAAAAAAAACTTTTTAAAAAAAGTTATTGACGAAAATAAGTTATTCTGATATATTATAAAAGTCGCTAACGCGAACGAGATAACAAGTTGAAACGAGTCAAAAAAACTTTTTAAAAAAGTTGTTGACAAAGAAAAGTTATCTTGATATAATATAAAAGTCGCTAAAACGACATGCAGATTGTTCTTTGAAAACTAAACAAAACGAAACGCCAAGCAAGTCTAAAAAACAAGAGATTTTTAAAATCTCGTCA